>NZ_JBPLBG010000072.1:0-15348 GCF_054039255.1 Candidatus Harpocratesius sp. | reverse complement strand
ATGATAGCAAAAAACCCAAAACCTTAAATCTCCTTCTTTTTTCTTGTAAATTAATGAAACATCCTGCGTCTTCTAATGAATATCGTACCGTCTACTTGAAATGGCCGTCTTCAATTCCAAAACAATGTCCAATATGCCAAGCAAGAGTGAAGAAGAAATATCCAGATAATGGCAAGCTTATTCACACCCTAGAAGGAGATGTGAATCAAATTGTTTATTTCTATGCATGTACCAACTCAAAATGCTTATTTCATTCGAAACCATTCAATCTCCATCCTCGCTTTGAGTTTGAAGGCTTTCTTTTCGGTCGTGATGTAGTTCAAAAAGTCGCAATTTATGGAATTAAAGAGAATTTTAAACCGATTGATATTCAAAAAATGTTAAAAATTGAATACAAATTTGAGATTTCGGAAAGTACAATTCGTCGAATGCTACAAATTTGTACCGTTGTTAAATCACAAGCCATTGATGCAAAAACTAAGGAAATTATACAAAAACAGGGCTTTATTTTATTAGGACTTGATGGAGAAGATCCTCAAACAGATGGGCCTGCTCTTTGGGCATTTATAGATTTGCTCTCTCAACGAGTTTTATATACTGTTTATTTAGAATCTGCTCCTGCAGTAAAGATTCAAGAAGAAATTAAAAAAATAATTGAAATTTATCAAGTTAAGATTATTGGGTTTGTTTCAGATAAACAGCGGAGCTTAGTTTCATGTATGCGAGATTATTTTCCTGAAATACCTCATCAATTTTGTTCTTTCCATTTTTCTCAAAATCTTTGGAATCATATCGAATTAATGGACGGAAGGCTTCATAAAAAAATCTCCAAAATTATTAAAGATTCATATTTCTTATCTTGCTCTGCAGATGCAACTGTATTCTTTGAAGAACATGGGGAATTAAAACCTGTCACTGTTTTTGCTCCGATTATTAAGGATTTAAAGAAAATGAGGCGAAAAAGAACCAAAAAATTTGAATCACTTCGAGGATTGTGGTTATATGAACACTTTGAAGCGTATACACACCAATTAGAGCAAGAAGCAAAACGACTTCCTGAAGGATATCGCATGCAGAAAATCTTTTCTCGAGAAGCCGAAAAGTGGGGTGAAATTCTTACTTCTACTTATTCTTTTTACAATGAAATTAAAGAATTATTTACAAACTTTCAAAGTATTTATCAAATCATTCACAATGGTCAAATTTCTTCAGAAAAAAAAGAAGAGAAACTGGAACACGAATTTAATAAGATTGAAGATGTGTTAAAAATCATGGTTAAGAATTATGATCGATCGAAATTAAAGTCATTTCAGCCGACTTCTAAAAGTCATATCAGTGATATATATGGAGAATGGGTTCGTCTCTGGTATAGTTATAAGCCCGGGTTATTTCAATATAAATTCTTTCCAATACCAATTCAAACGATAGTAATGTTAGAACAAGCTTTTGGTCAGCAAAAATCTCGATTCTATGGGCGTGTTTCAAAAAAAAGAATTGGTCAAATGATACTATCAGAAGGGGATTATCAGTTACGATTTGTTTTTTGCGCTGAAGAAGAACTCGAATCGGATATATATGAAGAAGCCATTAAATATAATTGGCAACAGCTCAATAATAGACACAATAAAAGGAAACAAGCGATTAGCCAGAATTGGTTGAAGAAAATGGAGAAAATAGAAGGGATTTTAGGGGTTTCAGGACTATTCTATGGAGAAAGATTACCGTGAAATCTCATGTTTTTTTTCAATTTTATTTCAATTAATTCAATTGTTCCTATTTTATAATCTCATTTTTAATTAAATTCTTAATATTTAGTAGTAGCATTATAACCTCTGAAATTAAAATTTGATTGAAACTTTTTTCTGATAAATGAAATGATATATGATTAATTTAGATAAATAAAAATAATATTCTGCAAACAAACCATGCTCCATATGCAAAAAAGGCTAATATTAATAAAATTCTATAGATCATTGCATAAGTGACGTTTTGTTTCCGATTTTGATGAAATCGCTTTTCTGCCAAATACCACGTAATTCCTAAAGTGAATGTTATTATTACATTTAGGGGATAATACCAGAGATAATTAATGGGATTTCCATCGAATATATCCGGTGTACTTGAAATTCCATCGTACATTTGCAAAAAGAATTGATATATAATAGAAAAATAGAAAATTTGAGCTAAAAGAATATGATAAGTAGCTTTGCTAATAAGACGAAAGAAATCTGCAACTTTTCCTTTTGGATTTTTAGGAATAAGGCGCATTGCTATTAGGAAAAGTCCTGCAGAATACATGAAGTAGAATAAATGATAATCTCCAAATAGAAAAGGAATTAGAAGAATATCTAAATAATTGAAAATCATATATGTTAATCCAATTGGAAAAAGAATCCAAATATACAAATTTCTGAGAGCATTCCATCGATAATTTGTCGAAAACCACAATCCAATCCCTATAGCACTTAACATTGAACAAACGTTATAAAAGAAGAAAATCATTCGCACATCAAAAGTTTTATCATTTAGGATAATAATCATCGCTGAAATAATATGAGTTAACAGTTCAATTATAAATGTACAAATAAGAGTCAAAACTGGTAATTTTGTATAACAATAATATAATATAGGAAAAATTAATATAGAGCCAAAAATCACAGGAATAAACCATAATCCTGGGCCATAAAAGAAAGTGAATCCAAGATAGCGAAATGCAGATTGATCATAAAAAAATACTCCATTGACAGGTATGTGTGCAAGATTTGTTATCAATCGTAAAATTACATGGATTAAATATAATAAAAGATATGGGATCATATAACGACGCAATTTGGCTTCAAAATATTTGAATGAATATAGTTCTTTTAGAGAATTAACTGATCTTTGATGAAAAGAATATCCCATATTAAATCCCATAATTATCATTAATATGGGAATTGAAATCCGCTCCCAAAAAGACGAGTAATATTGATGAAGAAATTGATGAGTAAAACTATGATCCATTATAACTAAAGCTAACATGATAGCTTTCAGCATATCTATTTGAAAAAAGTGCATTGATTTCCCTTGATTATCATTTTGATCTTCTAGATGTAAATCAGATGATAAAGATCTGTTTATTGATTGAGTTGCTGATTGATTTCTTAATTGATTTATTGATTGATTTATCTGTATGTTTTCTCTATGATTTTCTGCTTGGTTTTCAAATTGATTTTCTATTTCTGTAATTTTCTTGAATGAAGCGTCCATTTTTTTCCACAATTGTTCATCAATGAATTTCAAATTCCGTTCTGGATCGTAATTTTCTCGAATGGAATAATTATACTTCTTTAATTATCAAATCCTTTTTTAATCTTTTTTTCTCTTTGTTATAGGTTGACGGAGAATTGTTTTTAACTTTGAGGGTTCAATTTTTCGGGGATCACTTAAATAAATTTCATGGTGCTTACCTGTTAATAAATATCCATTATCCTTAGCAAACTGATGCATTTTCTTTATTATTGGTGGTTCATCATTATATGGCCCAACATACAATAATTGAACACATTCACCTTCATCATAACTTTCCCAATATAATTTGGGTAGCATTTTAGGATTTTTAGATTCTTTTAATATTGATACAGCTAGATTTATTTGATTCTCTTTCACAAAATCAGGTATTCTTATCATCATTATCCATTGCCATTGTTCTTTATTTTCCATAGACCATTTTTTCATATCATCTATAAACCATAGTCCTTCTAATGGAGGAACCACATAATCATTCTCTGGTTGTTGCTTTTTGATAACTTTCATTTTCAAAGTATATGAAATACTATATAGCAATTGTACCGTTTCTTGATATTCTTTAGAATTGTTTGGATCCCCCTTTCCACTAAGCATAAAGAATTTCATTTTTGGGATTGTAATAAAAACTGGGGTTTTTCTTGGGGGATTATACAACTCTGGGAATTCTTTTTTAAAATCTATTTTTTTCTTTGATGACATTGACTTTTTTCCTTCTAATTATGATAATGAAAAAAAATGAGTGGACATGTTCTTAAACTCTAAAAATCAAGTGCTTAAGTATCCGATTTATTAAACCTTTCACTTATGTAAGCATGTCCATTCTAATTTTTAATCTTTTTTTCTTCAACTTTGAGCAATATATGACCAGTACGTTTGCAAAACCGAGTTAAATCTTCCTTAGAAGCAGGATCATCTGCAAGTACTTCTAAAATATCACCACAATTTAAATCATCGATTTTAGATCGAGTTTGAAAAAGTGGTTTCGATTAATCTATAATGCAGAAAAATCTATTGTCCTTTCATCTCTTCCTTTGAAAAATATAAACGAATTGAACCTGCATTAAAGCATGCGTTTCAAAAAGGAATTCAAATTCAGATTTACTATTCTCGATTGGATTTTAATTTTGAGAATCAAGAGATGGAAATTTTAGAAAAAATAATGGATATTCTTCAGAATTTGCGTTTTAATTTGATAGAATTAGAAGAAAAAACGTGTCAGAATGTTGGATTTAATAATCAAATAATTCAGAATGGATTTCTTCTAATTGATAACAGTTTTTTTAATTCACTGGGATTTTTAGATGAAAAGGTGTTCTACATTCATGGCTTTTTTTCAAAGAATACCGTTGAACAAATTACTCACCTTTTTCAGTTGAAAACCCCAAAAAAACATATAGAATTGAAATATCCAAAGGTGTATAGTAAAATAATCCAGATAATTCAAACAAACCAAAATCCTATTAAAACTCGAGATCTCAGCAGAAATATCGGAATTAGTGGAACTAAGCTTAAACAAATGCTAGATTTTTTAGTGAGAGAAGGTGAAATTCAGAAAAAAATTGTCAGTTCCACTCGAGGTCGTCCTGCTGTATATTATTTTTATTAGTATTCTTAATTAGTAAAGTTGATAACAATGAATTATACAAGTATGATTTTTTTGAAAACTTAACTCAAAACCAGTGTGTATAAATAAAACTATACCTCATCCTTTTTTTTGCATTTTTTTATTGATTTTAACCAAATGGCAAAAAATTTAAAGTTCTATATCAAATAAAGGGAAATTATTTGATTTTTTAATATTTTTATTTGTTCATTGATAAGTTTTAAGATCTTTTTTTTTTTGATTACACATTAAAAGGATATAAAATGACAAACATTTATATATGATACACACTATTATTTAATTGTAATACACACTCATTACATAAAGTGAAAAATTATGAATCAATTAAATTACAATAACAGATACCCCCAATACCGATATCAAATTCAATTTGAAAATCGATTTGTTGCTTATTAAGAAATAGATGAATTCCTGTAGTTATACCTTTTTTTTTAACATTGATTAAATCTAAAATTCAAGGTGAATAAAATGAACCAAATATATAATCGAAAACAACAAAAAAAACTTAATCGCATCCAAGCCGAAAATGAGTATTTCTATCTCCGATTTCGCTTCTGAACAGAAATTTCAAATTTTGTTAATATTTTTTTCCACTCCCTTTTTATCTAGTAATGAAAGATTATTGGCGAAATAAATTAATATTAAGAAGAAAATATACAGAAAACTATTATTATTTCTTTGATTTAGCTGAATTTGATTAGAATGAAATTTTATGATATCAGCTTACAAATTGACGAAACTCTTCTAAATTATCCTGGTGATCTTCCTGTAAAATTTCAAAAAATAGAGACAATTGGAAAAGGCCAATGGAATTTATCAATAATCTCACTTAGTGCACATTCAGGAACACACGTTGATTCTGACTTGCATATATCTGCTACTGGGAGACCTGCCAGCGAAATAAATTTAGAGCAATGTTATGGAAAAGCATTAGTGGTTGATCTAACTGAATTATCTCTTGGGGAAATGATCCAAATTCATCATCTTAAGAATTTTTTTATTCATCCTCAAGATTGGACTAATTTAATTATCTTGTTTAAAACGGGTAACTCAAAAATTGGATATGATACTTTTCATGAAGATTCGGTAGGGCTTTCACTCGAAGGGGCTAATTTTCTAAGAAGATGTGGTGTTAAAGCTGTAGGAATTGATTCAATTACAATCGGATCATATGATACTCATAAAGAATTACTATTACATCAAATCTTGGTGTATGAAGGATTAAATTTGGTTGATGTTACTCCAGGTGAATATTTATTTGTTGGATTTCCTATAAAAATTAAGACAGAAGGTGCATTCGTTCGTGCAGTTCTAATTAAAGAATGAGTACTAGTGATTTTTAGCGAATTCTTCTTTTTTTAAAATCAAAAATTCTATAAAAATCTAACAATTAAAAATTTTATAATATGAGAAATTTAGAGAAATTTAAAGAAATTTAAAGAAATAAAAGAAGAATTAAGAATTTTAAGTTAAAAAATATCATATTTCTTCCAGACTTGAAAGTAAATCTATTTTATAAAAATATTATAATAACTCTTTTATTTAAAGTAAATAAAGAAATGGTAATAAATTCCAAAACAAATGGATTTTATAAATATTCTACTAAAATTTTTAACTAAATTTTTCTTATAGGAAAATAATCTTCCTAAAAATGAAAAAAAATATTTTTTGTTTATTATATCGAATATATAGTCAAGATGACAAAGGATAATCGGATAAATTGAGTTAATGATTAATAATTATTCTCTATTCCCTTTTTAAAGCTTGGAAAACACTTATTAAGATAATTCTATTATTATGATATTACTTATTTAATCGCTACTATACCGGATTTAATCTATATTTCAATGATTAGTTAAGAGATCTCGGAGGATTAAATAAGCAATTCATTGGTAGGATGTGAAATTATGAAAAATATAAAGAAAAATGCCATTGTTCTATTGGTAATAATTAGTTTTGTAGGAATGATGACTGTTTCTCAAATAAACTATACTAAAGCGTATGGTGCAGGGGATGGAACAGTTACAAATGATGGAACTCATGGTGCAATAACACAAGCTGCGATAGATGTTCTTCGAAATGATGGTTATACTAATATTGCGGATGAAATTGATGCTCACTATGATCGAATTGCTCTTGCCCAACATGATGCTGATTGGCAGGGAGAATTATTTGGTTATCCAGTAGCTGCTCGAAATCACTACATGGATGCACAAACTCACGCTCCCTTATTACCTGGATGTGAAAGTGCTGGAAATTATGGACAAACCTATTTTGATAAGGCTGTTGATGAATTTAAACAGAATAAAATCAGTGATGCATGGTATCACTTTGGAAAGGCTCTTCATGTTCTCCAAGATTTAACCGTCCCGCATCATGCTCATAATGAAATGTTTGCTGGACATTCAGAATATGAAGGTTTAATTTATACATCTTATATTACCTCAACAACATCTTCTGGATATTACACATTTTCAAGTCTTTCTGGTCATTATAATGATGATACTGCATTTGGTTGGATCGATCGAGCAGCTCATTATAGTTATGGATATTTCAGTTATGTAGATGATCCTAATGACAATTCTCAATATCGTTATGTTCAAAGTATTTTGTTACCAAAAGCAGTTCGCCTTTCAGCAGGATTTTTAAAATTTTTCTATGATAAAACACATCCATTTGCTGGGGGTTTGTATTTTCCAAAAGCTACTTATAGTAAATTAAGTTTTGAAGTTGAGTTTAAAAAGTACGATGCAAATCCTTTTAGTAATACGGCTAAGGGAAAATTATGGATTAATATTGAAAGTGATCAAGACACAATTTCTCGATATCTACGCATTTATATTGATGGAAATCGAATTGACCAAAAAACAATTAATTATAATGGATTTAATGGCGAAATAGCTTATTCATCAACAACAGGGAAGCACATTGTAACTCTTGAAATTTATTACGGGGGATATAAAACTTATGGTTGGAAACTCGTCAATTTTGGAGTAATTAATCGATATTGGGGACTTCTTGGTGATACATATGGTGTTGGAAAAGTTCTTGCTGCTTTTTTCCCACAATCTAGTAATTCTGAGATAACATTTGAATTTCCAGCAGGAAAATATGGATGGACATATATGGATATTTTAATTAAACAACACGATGATACATACAGTCGACTTTTTAGTGTTTATGTTGATGGTGTTTTGAAGGTATCTGAATCTAGTGCACCTACATTACCTTGGAATGGCCAACAACATTTCTATATTGGTTATTACACCAAAGGAACATTGCATAAACTAACTTTGCGAATTCGATATGGTGGTTATAAACCATATGGATGGAAACTTGTTTTAACTCCTGATCAGGATGGTTTTGTAGTTCGGCCATAAGTGGCTAAAGATTTGATTAAATATGAAATGATTATTCCGAAATATCATGCATAACTAAAAAGATTGAATAATTATTTTTCAACATTACTTCTTTTTTTTATTTTTTTTCTGCCTTTCCATATTATTTTTGTAAAAAATGAATCCAAATCTTTCATTTCTTCAAAAAATGCTAACATATTTTAATCAGAGTGACAATTTTAATTAATAATGTCATTTGATATCTTTCTTTTAGAAACGCTTAAATTTAAAATTCAATCAAAATTAAATCAATATACCCCTCCATTAATTGCTAATCTCTCAGAAAGAGCCAATGATCTTTATATTATTAGACGTATCTTCTATCAGCAGTTACTTAAAATATTAGACGAATCTTCTATTGAAAATTCTCTTAAAAATTCCAATATGACTTTTTCAGATTACGTCCGCTCTTCTATTCGACAGATTTTCAAATCTTGTAATCCAAAATATGCACAAAACTTGAAAATATTAGAAGAAGATATTGATGAATTATTTATCTTGTTATAAATTCCATTATTAAGCTCAAGAAGGTTTTTCATACTAAAATGTATTGTGAAATTTCTTGATCATATCTATATAATATCTCTTTTCAATAGTTTGGACTCGTTTTTCATGATAAGGAAGAAGGTGATAAACACGTCGAATCCATGGAATTCTCTCTTTTCTAAAGAAATTTCGCTTTCATTAAATAATTCTAATTCCCAAGACACTGTTTCAGATAATTTAAAAAATCCCAATATCAAATCTCATTCTGTTTCTTCATCTGAAGACGCTTCTTTTAATTTAAACATGATTTTCGACAATATTCCTGAAGATATTTCACTATCTGATTCAACAGCTACTAATTCCAAATCCACAAAACAAGATAATCTTAATCATCACATTAGTTCAAGTTCTGACCTTCCTTCCTTCTTTTCTTCTACTGAAATTCCCTTTCCTTCTTCTACTAAATCTGTAAATGTCAAAAAAAAAACACTAAATTCAATGGAAAAGGAATATTTTCGAAAAAAAACACCTAAAATTCAAAAATTCCCAAAAATAGTAAATTCTTCTAAGTTATCACAAGAAAAAAAACACAAAAAAGGCTTTTCAAATCATCTTTCCAAACAAAATTTCAACTTTAAACAAGATGAAAACTTCAATTTAGAATATGAATATAATGAACCCAAAGATGATATTGATAGAGAAGCAATTAACCCATCATTAAAAACCAGTAAGTTATCAGATATACGTTGGAATCAAATGAGAATACCAAGATCAAACAATATTTATAAGGATCTCTCCAAAAAACCAAAACCACTTCCTTATAATCACTCTAATGAAAATTCACAACGAAATTTTGGAGGAAATAAAGCTTTACAAAATATGTATAATCGAATGCAATCTCGTAATCAATTTAAGAATTTAGAACATTTATCACAAAGACAGCAGAAACCAGAAAAAATAGATTTGGGTTTTAAAAAACTAGCTAAACAGCAAAATATAACTGCTGAACATCTTCAAAATTTTAAATCAATCAATAATTCGATTGATAATAATAATAATAATAATAATAATAATAATCTTGATGATCATAGTTATTTTAATAATAATTCTAGCGAAAATGCATTAAAAAATAATTCACAATTACATTATTTCTCTCAAAAATACCCACATTCTGCTGAAAAGAATTTTTCTTCATATTTAAATAAAGATCTCATAAAAAATTCAAGATTCAAAAATTCAAGATTCAAAAATCAAATGAAAAAAAATTCAATTATTAGAAATCCTTCAACTCAAGCAGATATCCAATATAAAACAACTAATAATCAATATTTTCATATTCCAGATATCCCTCCAATGAAGAATAAAACAGAAGATTCAATTAGAAATGTTTTTGGATTAAAAAATCTTGCATTTCCTGAAAATAATTCTTTCCAAAATCGAGAAAATATCAATAAGAATTTACACTCATTATCAAAAATTTCTTCCTACCCAGATATTAATTATGCTTCAGATCATGTTCCTTCTCCAGATATTTCAAGCGAAAGATATAATAATCCCGCATCTAGACAATTTTCAAGATTCCAGGACTATTCGAATGCACAGTTTTCTCCAGTCTCTAAATCTTCATTAAATCCAGCTTCTTATATTGATTCTCACCAAAATGATATGAACCAACAATTTTTGGATAGAAAACAAGGAATGTTTACACGTTCTGGCAATTTTGACAATCTCAATTCTCCCGGCGGTTCTATTTACCCAAATGGTTTGAATTATCCTGTTAATCTGAATTATCTTAATATTCCCAATTATCCAAATGGCTCATACAATTCTAATCGTTTTGATCATTTTAATCATTTTAATCATCATAATATTCCGCAATCTCCTTACAAGGAAGGATATGCGCGTGAATTTCCTAAAAATGCGTATCCTCAAACATCACGATTTGGATTCCGAAGTTTTGATAATTCTATAACTAACCCCGCTGAATCATCAATATATCGACCAAATATTCAAGTTCAATCGCAATTTGATTATTCTTCCCAACCTAAAAAATCATTTGAACAAAATAATCTTGGTATTCAAAATCCAAATTCTCAATTTTCAGGTGTTTCACAGCGATCGTTCTTTCAACCCCCAAATTTAGCCTCTCGCATTCAACCACTTATTGTAGAAAGACAAATGATCCCCCTCAATCAAGTATATCAACGACATGAAAATAGCAATACATTCCGTCAATTTAATCAAGAAGAGTTAACATATCCAGAACCTATCTCCCAGCATCAATCAGAAGACTTTGAATTACGTAGGTCTTTTATAATTGAAACTCTTTCTGAAATGAAATCAATTGCACCTCTAAAGATCCAAATACTTGAAATGCTGAATAATAAAGAATCTATCTCAGAAACTGAATTATTAAGGCAAATTAAAAAATCAGGCCAATATCTTGGAAATGTTGCATTGGGCCTTATGATGTTTCACTTGATCGAAGAATTTGGCTCAGATATGATCCAACGTTCTTTTTCTGACGGAAAGTATTTCTATTCGCTTACATCGGAATTTAAACAGATAATTCAACATAGTTATTTGAACAAAGAAAAATCTGAATAGTGTTGATTAGTTTTTTGTTATTTTCAAAGAAAAAATTAGAAAAAAGAATAGAAATGAAATATTTTAGCCTTTTAATTTTCAAAGAATAGAAAAGAAAGGTTTTAAAATTTTATAATAATAATTAGCTCACATCGAGGATTACCTCGATTTTGGGTTATGAGAAATATGTCAGAACATTCAACTGTCGAAATTAAGGATACCACATCAAATCCAGCCCCTCTAGGGTTATTAGGATTCGGTATGACTACGGTTTTGCTTAACCTTCATAATTCAGGAGTATATGCTCTTGGAAGTATGATTCTCGCAATGGGACTCGTTTACGGAGGATTAGCTCAAGTAATAGCAGGAATCATGGAATGGAAAAAAGGAAACACATTTGGATCTGTCGCATTTACATCCTATGGTCTTTTCTGGTGGTCCCTCGTTCTTTTAGTAGTTTTACCAGGTATTAGTGGATTTGAAGCTTTTGTAGTTACTAATGAAGCAAAGGTTGCCTACCTAATTATGTGGGGTATTTTCACATCCTTCATGTTTTTAGGCACTTTTAAATCAAATTTAGCTACAATGTTCGTGTTCCTAAGTTTAGCCGTCTTATTCTTCTTATTAGCGATTGCTGATGCAACTGGGTCTGCGGCCATAGGTGTAATTGCAGGAATCGAGGGAATTATTTGCGGATCTTCGGCAATATATACTGCATTTGCAGAAATTTTAAATGAAAAATATGGAAAAACTGTTTTACCTTTATTTCCAGTTAAATCCTAAAAATTGAACATCTATTTTTTTTTTCATTTTTTTTCTAAAATCTTTCTTTCAGATTAATATTCATTATTTTTAAGGGAATAATTTCTTAATTAAGAAGAAAATATCAAAGATTAATGTAAAATTTGCTTTTTTTCTCATTTAGCAAAAATTACAAATAGTAATTATGTACTTGATAAAATTTTATATAAAGAAAAAGAAAAGATATGAAAAAAAGGATGACCTGATTGTTCTGGTTGTTTTTTAATATTCTGTTGATAATTTAATTTCATAACTTATTATTTGAAGTTTAAAGCCATAGTGAAGAATCGAGATTGGGATCCCTCTTTTTATTCTTAATGTTATTTAATTATTAATAATCTTCAACTTCTGCAATCGCGCGTTTTTCAATATGCTTACGTTTTCCAATATGAAGTTTTTGCTTTTTTTCTTCCTCCCTCATTTTTTTGAGTAATTTTCTATTTTCAATTATTTTTTCATAACGATTTTTTTCGTGGTTGAATTTTGTTGAACGATCTTCCACATCTAGGTCTGCTAATTTTTGAATATCTTCATGACGCTTTCTGTTTAATTCTGCATGGACAATTTTTCGAGGTTTTTTGTATTTATCTGTCATGGTTTTTCACCTAAAAATTCGTCAGTTTTTTTTTTTTTAAAAATACATGGATTTTTAATTCCTGCATAAAACTTAGTATTTTATTTGATTCAAATTTAGAACAATCGTGGAGAAAAAATAGTGTCATCCATAATACTTAACTAAATTCGTCTTAAAAAACTTTTCATATTCAGATTATAAGTAAATTCCTTATGAATTTGACAAAAAAATCATTAAAGATTCAAAAAAGTACTAAGTGAATTCCAAGATTTTCTTATGAAAAAAATTAAAATGCAGGAGATCCGCAATTTGGACAGATTCGCTCATTAGGTTTTAATTGATGGGAACAGACTTTACAAATTCGAATTCCGTTTCTCATCTTCTTTTTCTTTCTTCTTTCTGCCAATCGTTTTCTGGCTAAAGCCGCTTTTTCTTCTTCAGTCATAGTTGATTCTTTAGTTTTTAATTCTTCGATTTTTTCTTCCTTTGCTTTTTCTTCTTGTTCTTTTTCATCAGCAGCTACACCAACAGGTTGAAATCCGAACAAACCCCTTTTTACTTTAAATTTACCCTTTTTAATCACTCCTTCTTCAGCAATTCCGTCAGAAGATTGTGTGGTGGATGCTTGTTGTGTAGTTTCTTCTTTTTCTATATGTTTTTCTTCTTCAATTGAAGATTGCGATTCAGTAATTTCAGCAGGAGTCTCACCTTCTGGATTCCATGTCTCTTCTTCTAATTCTTCTAACATTTTTCCTCCAGTTTCTTCTTCTCCTGGATAAGGTTCCCCATTAATTTCATAAACTCGGTGTTCATCTAATTTAATTAAGCCACCACAATTTACACATCTAAAAATATTTTTTAATCCAATATTTTTCTTCCATGTATATAAAGCTGCACAGCATTCGTGATAAGGTTTACCGCAAAGTGGACATGATATTTTATCTTCAGGTAAAGAACAATATTCACATATTTCTTTTCCACAAATCAGACATGGACCAAGATTTGGTTCAGCAGTTGTAAGTAATTTTGCTACATTTTCATAGTAGAGTTTTTTATCCTTATCAATTTCTTGACCTCCTTCTACTCGTAAATCAGGTAATGTCTTATTCTTAGCCAAAGCAACAAACTTACTTAAGAATTCTTTTTCGTTTTGAGCATAGAATAATCCTCCTGAAGTAAGAGTTGAAATTATTCGAAGTTTTACATCATCTGAATACCTTTCATTCCCCCCAATTCGAATAATATCAATAAATGTAGGAAAATTTTTAACAGTTTCAACTAATTCCATTAATGCTTCTGCATATTCAGATGATTTCTGGCTTGGTGAATCGCTAATTACAATTACTCGATAATTTCCTGCTTTTTGAGCTGCTTTTTGAGCTAAAAAGCTCAAGCAATAAAACAATCCATTTTCAAAATTACTTTGACTTATTTCTCGTTTTTTCCAATCTGTATTAATCTGATTTTTGATTTCTTTTATATTGCTCATCTCTTCAGATAGAAAAGGTGTATTTTCTTGTAAAAAGTAGAAACAACTAAATGAGCAGTTGGGAATTTTATTCAATTTGTCTTTAATGAACTGTTCTATTCCTTTTAGTAAATTTTTTTTTGATAGAATATTTGTTGATAAATCTAAATAAAACACAATCGATTCGGGCAAAAGTGTTGGTGTCATGGTTACTCCCTTTAATTATTTTTTTAATGTTGATTATTTATCGTATAGTAAATACTTGTCAAATGTATGTTAAATAGTTTGTTCATCATGGAACCTCTACAATGAAATCATTATTAACAATCCACACTAATATATACATGGTGACGCAACGTTGAGTAAATCTGATGAAATCTACGTCCAACAGCGCGATGAAGGTGAAATTACTTATAAAATTATCGTAATCGGAGATCCGGCTATTGGCAAAACTAGCCTAATCCGTAAATATGTTAAATATCAATTTGAAAAGGATTATATTCCTACTGTCGGTGTTTCAATTTCAAAACAACCAATAGAATTGAATGTAGGAGGAAAGCAAGTCAAAATTAACCTCATGCTGTGGGATTTAGCAGGCCAACCCCAATTTTTTTTGTTGCATAAAGTTTATTTCAATGGAGCTAATGGAGTCTTATTAGGATTCGATCTTACCCGGACACACACGTACTCAAATACGAAGGAGTGGCATAAGGAATTAGTTAAAAATGGTTTAACTTCTTTACCGATGATATATTTTGGAAACAAGTCTGATTTAAGGGATGAACGGAAGGTTGCGCAACCTCATATTGAATATATGCAAGAGCAATTGGGAATTCCTGATTATGTTGAGACTTCTGCATTATCGGGCGATAATGTTGACAGGTTATTTGAACTGATTGCCCGTCGAATTTATGAGAAAAAGCAAAATGAAAAAGTTACCAGTAAATAAATGAAGCGTGTGTGTAGATTAGTTTTTCTTTTTTTTTCTCAAGTAACGAGAATTTTTAAATTCCCATGTTCGACAAAAATCTAATTAATATATCATAATTGTTAAGCATTTATAATATTTCCATTCTTCCTTATTATTATGATAAGTGAACCATTAGATATATCAATCCAATCG